>NZ_OZ386213.1:0-5485 GCF_977968315.1 Kushneria sp. EE4 | reverse complement strand
CAACCACGCGAGAGCATCGAGCTGGGTGCCGTCAGTGCCACGATGTGTGCACGTAGGCATACCTTGTCCGAGCCGGAACCGTGCAGGTGAGGAAAATTTTCCCCGAAAATCTGATCTGATCTCGAGCGCTTCATGCTCCATTTTTTTGCATGCAAAATTTTGAAGCCGGCGACTCGCTGCGAAATTTTTTCGCGGCGAGTCGCTGGCCAACAACGAGCAACGCGAGGCGTTAGCTTTTCTCTGCGTTTATTGATTGATTTCGAAGCGCCATCACCTGTGATTTTTTCATCGAGCGGATCTCACCGGCCAGCGTAAAAAGTGACGACGTCCAGCCCTCTCCGATCATGCAGGCATTCAGCAGTTCTGAAACGTCCCTGCCGTCATTTTTCGAAGCCTGAACGGACAGCAGAGCGCGAGTAAGTTCCAGATCGTCTTCAGCGGCCCGTAGAAGCTCCGTGAGCGTCTTTTGACCTTCAGGCAAACCCAACGCACCCCCATGAGTTCGTAGCCGCTCGTTGTACTCCTGAGCGCCTTCTACGGGGTCATGTGTTGGGTTGCCAGGGAAAGGGCTGGGGTCATGTTTGACCACAAACATCGGCTGGCCAAACAGGGCACTGCTCTGTGCGCACTGAACGTAGTCAGAAGTAGAGATCAGGCGACGTAAATGAGCCATCGTGCGGCCTCCAGTTGTCATCGTCGTGGGGTTTGACGATGACAGGGAACCGCTCGCGTAGCGAGTGGGGCGCCGCGTCCAGCGAAGCCCCCGAGGCCGTGCCGAGGGTTGGGGGAGCCGCTTTCGAGCCGCGCCCCAGCGCATCAGGCAGGCCATCCCAATGGCCGGTCGGAAGTGGGGGCTTGCCCCCTTCGTCCGGGCTGAAGCGAAGCCAGCCGGACCCCGGGCTGTTCCTGACGCGCAGCGAAGAGCAAGAACAGTACGGGGTCCGGGTGCGAAGCTCCCGGGCGAAGGCTGGGGTGAATGCGTTTCTGGAGGCGCGTTCAGCGCCGGAGGAAAGTGCAGAGGGCGTCAGCCCTGATGCGGGTTAGCGCTCGTTCAGAGCGCGCCCGCATGGGGTCGATTCTGACGCAGTTCTGATAGCAGAAGCTCTAGCAGTCGTTATAGCGCTTGCTATACCAGTCTGCATACGAAATGAATAATGACCGCTATAAGGCACTAACGCCTCGCTACGCTCGTTGTTGGCCGGTGAACCGTCGCGAATCAGAGATTCGCTTCCTCTCACACGGCAGGAACGAGGCTGCGCAAACAGATAGGAATGCTCCCCTGAAACGGGGCGAGAAAAGGCGCGCGCAAAGCGCGGCTCATGCAGGCGAGCCTGTCTTTCCGCTGCGCTTCAAGACAGGCTCGCCCTCCCAGGCTTCGTAAAAGCCCGAGGGTTCGCCTTGCTCTCCGCTGTCGGTAGATCGGTGGCCCGATCCTGCCCCCCTCACGCGCCGGAGAGACACGCCACAAGCTGCTGCACTACCGCTCTCGTCATCGTGCTGATGGGAGCCCCGCGCCGTTTTTAATGAGGTGGCCGGTGTTGCCCGTTGCCCTCGGTGGTAGTGCTGCCAGGTCGCGACACTGGCAAGCATTGGACGCGCGTCGCACGCTGGGCCATGTGTGAGGTTTCCCCGTTTGGCCCGACCGTCACGACTAGAGGGTAACTATCAACTTGAATCCAACCCCTCTGGCCACGTGTCACGCTGATGTGACGGCCGAAAAGGGATTCTTTCTAAAGGGGGGAAGGTGTTGCGCAGGGGCCATAGGGGCCGCTAGACTAGAACCACGTGCTAAGTTCTCTCTTCTGTCCCCCAGTAGAGAGAATCCGAAACCCCGAGGATTGCCGTCCTCGGGGTTTCATCATTTCTGGCCTTTAAGTTATCCCTCAACGACTTACCGCGTCAACTATGACCCAAACAGTCGTCAGTATTAGGCCGCTATCCAATCTCTGGCCAGTAACGACTCACCTAGTAGTACATCTTGCCTGATATCTGTCCCGGAACCAGATACAGTGCAACATCATGCGACAGTAGCGATGCGACACCATGCGACTCTCTCCAAGCGATGCAGCTCGCCTGTTCAAAATCCACAGGGCAACTCTATACCGCCATATGGCATCAGGCCGCTTGTCATGGGTTCTGGAGCCTGATGGGAGACGGGTACTGGATCTTTCGGAGCTTATCCGATGCTATGGCGAGCCATCCGGTCATGCGACACCTGCGACACCGCCTGAGCAGGCCCATGCGACAGCAGATGCGACACCCGCGACAGAGCGTCTATTGGCGGAGTTGGTTGAGTTGACTCGTCGTCAAGGTGAAGAAGTACGATTGCTGCGTGAAGAGGTAGCCAGCCTAAGAAGACTCCCTCCACCAGAAAACTATCAAGACGCTTCGAAAGAAAACCAAGCGCAGACCGAAGCTGACGACCCTCATGGGTTTCGTGCGATCGTTAAGAAAATCTATGCAAATGATGAACGAGGCAAATCAAACTAGGAGCGCTCCTCTACCCTCGTTTGAGAGAAATATCATCGGTTAAGTGATTGCCAAGGTAGGTCTTCAAAATAAAGTCGTATCACTTCATATGCCTCATCGAAATCCGGGAGTTCTCCAGAAATTTCGTCCGACATATCTAAATAATCTTTTCTTGATGCTTCCACTACTCGGGGGTCACTTATTCCTTGTTGGTTTAAAAACTCCTCAATGCCTTTGCCCTCAGATTTAGCAAAAAGTGTTTCTAAAACCTCTTGCATTTCAACTTTATTTTTTGTGGCATAGTTAGAAACCAGCAAATATAAATCGTAGATATCCTGCCTTCTTGACCTATCTCTTACTACTTGCTGTAGTATAGATCTTATTTTTTCTGCAATCATCGAAACAAGGCTATAAACTTTTATAGAATCATCTTCGTCTCCATCAATGGTTAACTCTTGAACGCTACCCGTTTCCTCATTAAAACTATAATCTATAGATAAAGTTTTAGGAGACTGGCCTCTTTCTAACTGTCTAAGCACTGAAGCTTGCCTTTGAGAAGCATATCCTATTTTTATTTTGTAAGATGGGAAGGTACTTTCCATTCTTGGCTTTACTTCAATACTTTGAACTTTTGCTTTAATTTCATACATAAGATCTGGAATGACAGCTTCTAGGCTCCTATCTAACCTTTCTCTCAACTCTTTTTCTGACATAGAAGATATTTTACTTTTTGTAGAAAAATCTATGTCAGTTGTAAATCTTTCGCTTCTATAAGATATCCCCATCAAAACTCCTCCCTTCATTACCATGCTTTCAGAAAGGTCTGAGTCGTTCGAAATGGCTAACAAAACTGTATGCACGACTTTTTTAAAATCAGGGTTTATGCCCAATGACTCATCTTTAACCCAGTCTTGAACCGTTCTCTGCGAATCCATATAAGTCCTTGTTATTTATAGATAAATTCCATTCGGAGTCGTAATGGCTATGAAATTCACCGTTTGCTATAAAAAGCCTACTTGAACCGCGCTGATTTGACTTTGAATCCTTCCATTTTTTTATTATTGGAATATCTTTTTCTAGCACTTTTTCAAAAAAGAATCCTACTCTAGCTTGATCTATGGCCGTACCGTACTTATCAGCTGCTTTAATTATTTGTCTTTGAAATATTTCTGCGTGTTCAAAAAAAACAGATATTACATGAGATTCACCACCGCACCTATTAGGGTTTTTTAACATATCTAAAAAAAGATTGCCTATATCTCTAACTCTAACACCTCTTTCATTTTCTCTTGGAACAAGATAATTGCTGGTACTAATAACTATTACTTCTTTTCCAAAATGTTCACCGCTTATAGGGAACACGGGCATAAAGTTTTTGGCCACTGACAAAGAACCAATTCTTTCAGTTATTTCTGAGAGAGATTTTTCCTTCCACATCTTTTGACTACAAGTCGTGAAGTATATTAATTTAGGAATTCTGTCAGTTACACCATACCAAGCCATCGCTGAGAGGTGTGATATATATCCGTAGTTATATATCGAACATAGAAGCTCTTCTGTTGAAGCTTTAGAGAAAGGTTTAACTATAAGATATCGGAAGCTTAGAGGATCCAATAATTTCATACCGGGATAGTCGATTACCCCGCTTATTTCAAGACGGCTTATACATCTTCTAAATTGTTCGTTGCCAGGCGTTTTTGTTTTTATGTTTAAGATCCTTTCTCCTTTATACATTTCTTTCTTATATAAAGAAGCAATTTCTTCTTGAAGCCTTTTGTTGCTTATAGCTCCTTTTTGATAGTCATCAATTAGCCATCTCGAAACAGCTTCTTCGATAGGTAAAGCCATTTACCATCTCACCTATAAAGCGATATACGTCCTAAGGACGTATATCGCTTTATAGTCGAAACGTCAATATTTTTTTGTTTTTTCCGCTTCATTGCTTGATTTTTGGTCGTACGCCACCTAGGATGCGTCCTAAGGACGCATCCTAGGTGGCTTTCGATGAAAAAATTTGCTTTTGATTGTTAGAAATTCATGATTACGCGTCTTATCATGAGTGAAAAATGGCCCCACTGAGGGCCATTTTTGGTGAGCTGAAAACGTCATAACTACCCTCTGTGGGACAGTCCTTTTTCAAAGAGGAGAGAGTGGGGTTATGTCTGAAGTGGTTTCATCTCGAGTAGGCGTCGGCATTATCGTCGAACGCGAGACCGGGCAAATATTGTTGGGTTATCGAAACAAGGCTGATGAGTCTCCCTGCTGGTGCTTGCCAGGAGGACATGTTGAGCAGGGTGAAAGCTTCTCGGTAGCGGCGCTTCGAGAGCTGCACGAAGAAACAGGAATATTTGAGACTGGATCGGTAACCGTTTTTTCAGTCTTTCAAAACCTGACAAGCCCAGCACCTGCTATCACTGCAGGAATACTTGTTTCGGTCAGAGAGCAGAACACCCAGCCCGTCGTCACAGAACCGGAAGTTTTCTCGTGCTGGCGTTGGTTCTCATTGAGCGATCTCCCCGAACCTCTTTTTCCCGCCTCTGATGCCCTGCTCAACGCATTTAAAAATCAGCCTGTTCCACAAGGCTGGATAAGCTATCCAATCCATGTTGTCGACGAGCACCCCCAGTCACGTGCTCTTATGCAGTCACAGGAGTAAGGATGCTCCTTCGAGCACGGATCGCTCGAAAACAGACGTGAGCAGGATGCTCATGGGAGCAGGCAAGGACACGTCGCTCCATGAAACCCCGGCCAGTTAACTCTGATGCCGGGTTTTTTGTGTCTACTCGCTGGGTTTGCGTTCCTTCCGTCGATACCACCAGTGCGAAATTCTCGGCCCGACAGCCGCAGCAACAGCGATCGCCACAAGCGGGGCGGTCATCATCACGGTTTGCAGTGTTTGACTCATGTTATCCCTCCATACTCGACGCTGTTTTCAGCGCTGGAACTCTATGTCATGCAAGCGGCAGCGAGCGTGACAAACGGGGTCTCGGGGCGAAGCCCTGAGCAAGACGCCAGG